>NC_017392.1 GCF_000026985.1 Erwinia pyrifoliae DSM 12163 | reverse complement strand
GGATGTGGAATGTTTTGAAAATTATTCCACACAAAAAGCAGGCAAGCAAAGCAAAAATTAACTAAAAAAACATCATAGCACCAAAGATTTAATCACGCTAAAACAGCCAGCTCGCATAAAAAAACCTCCGCATTTGCCCCTGAGGAGAGCAGTTGCTCTGAACTGACGATCGATTTACTTTCATCGTTCGACAGAAAAAAGATCGCATGAGTTCAGCCATCATCACGAACATGTGAGACGGCCGATGTTCCAGTTATCAGGAAGTTATTCCACTGATGACAGGACAGGAGCATTAGCGTTCTCTGCTTAATGAGTTACATGTCTCGTTAGTTAATTTAATTAAAATATTATAAAAATCAGAATCATACAAGATAATCGTTACAGGAAATTACTCCACATAAGAAAACGACTATTTTCCATTTTCACCCGGTCAGACTGACTCAGTGCTCCCACAGAACCGTATTTATCCAGAATCCCTCCACCTGCCACAGAAAATTCCTCCACATTCATTCTCAGATACAAGACTTTCGGCGCACAGCATAATATCTCTCCACCTAAGTTTGGGGAAGTGACCAGATCACAAATCCGAGTTAAAAAAAGAAAATTTTTCCTCATGTAACATGGAGATGTAACGCTTAGCAGTACATAAAATTATTCCACCTAAGAGGAACGGGTAATGATGGCATCAGAAAATTCTTCCACATTAAGCGTAACATGCATATTTAACTTAACTAGCTAATATGATGGTTTTGTGTGCGAAAAGTCTGTAATTAGTTTCGTTAATCAAGTAAGTACAATGACAGGCCAAAAATGAAGTTTTGAAGAAACAGGAAATTTCGGCACATACCCAAATTACAATTAAACGTAACGCTAAAAAGAAGAGGGACTGAACGTCAGGATGGCTTGTAAAGAGAGTTATCCACAGGGCACCCCTGAATAGGGGGATTCTCATAAATTTGAAAGTTATCCACAGAAAAAAACTCCACGTGTAGCAGGAAATCTCTCCACATATAACATAAAATTACTCCACATGAGACAGGAAATCTCTCCACATATAGGCTTGTAAGCCAATGATTACATTTAAGAAATTTGCCTCTAAAAGTAAAAGATCTAAACTAAAAAAAAGAACAAACACTATTGCCACATTTGCCCGATCAAGATCACAAAAGGGGTACGATCAAGCAGCTGAGATCGGCGAACGAAAATATTAATTTTACAAACCAAGCCAAGGGTGTTAACTTGGCTCATTCTCAGATAACCAGTGTTCGATAAGGCCTGTCAGAACGTCTTTCATTTCCCAGCCCTGTAAAAAACAGGCTGTTTTAAAACGTCGGTGTAATTTTTCGTCGATGTTGGTCTGCAGTTTTTTTGTGCTGCCAGAGACAGGTTTGGTTATTGCGTCAAGAGCAGGCGCTAGCTGCCGGTGTTGACCGAGTTTCATTTTCATTCCAGTAGCTCCAGAATTTCGTTAGCCATAACCTCAATTTCCCCTTTTGCATTTCCATCCGTGGTATCGAACACCGTCCCCCCGTCCAGCATAGTGCGTATATACGCCTGTCGCTGCGCTGTAGCCGTTTTTAACGCGGGGACACCTGTTTCCTCGATCGAGGCTTTCAGAACCTCCAGCATGCGCGTGGAGGCCACTTGTTTGGTGATCACAAAACGTGCAATGACAGGCTGTAAATTTTCTCTGGCCTCCACAACAGCCAGGATAGCGCCACATGCAGCAAAGTCGAGCGGTGAAGGGGTTACCGGGATTAATACCAGATCGCTCACCATGACGGCTGCAGAGGATATGGCGGTAATGGCAGCGGCACCATCGATGACCACATAATCATAATCGTTAAGATACTTACGTACGGTATAAACTTCTTTTTCCGATGATGCCTCTGTAAGGTCGAATTGACACTTTGATTCATCATACCAGTTACTGATACTGCCTTGAGGATCGGTATCGACCATCGCAACCTTGTGCCCTTTTCGTGCCAGGCTGGTAGCGATATTGATGGATGTCGTGGTTTTCCCTACCCCGCCTTTTCCGTTCAGGAAAGAGATAATTTTTTGTCGCCATAAGACACCCCTGGAGTAATCAAACAGTTATCCCGGGATTATAGGATTATGTAATCCCGGGATTATGGGATTACAAGATACCGTAATCAGTATCAGTAAACAATTTCACCGGGATGAATGATTAATATATGTTATTATTTTCAGGTGTTTTTTAAACGCCTGATGCCTTTTCTTTCGTCAAATATGCTCTTGTTCTATGGCGTTCTATGTTAAAACAGGCTGTGTTTAAACACAGCCTGTAATCCTGTAATCGCCATGGCGTCAAGATATCGCATTAAGGTTTTTTAGGGATGTACGCTTACACATATTTGTTGCGTTAAGCCTGAGTATGTGGAAATCATCCCTGCCAGAATCCCAGAATCCCAGAATCCCAGAATCCCAGAATCCCAGAATCCCAGAATCCCAGAATCCCAGAATCCCAGAATCCCAGAATAGCGTAATCAACAACGGCCTGCTCAGTGGCATCATCAGTACGGTTTTTGATGTTGGGAGCACGTCGGCTGCGGTTAATCAGTGCATCCACGCCACCTTCATCAACCAACTCCCGATAACGATAAAACGGGTCGCGTGAGACGCCCATGATTTTACAGGCTTTTGACACGTTGCTGAGTTTTTCGGCCAGATTGAGCAAACCTGTTTTGTGTTTGATGACAGGATTGTTAGTATGAAGCATGAGAGTTACCTCGTGTTTTGTATAAGGATTCGACACCCATATCAAAACCGGTAACTCTCAACCTTTCAAGGTTATGTGTCAGATCAAGTCGCGACTAATACAGTTATTTTGATACGGCATAAGCCGCAAAGCGCTTACGCAGCTTTTGCAACTTAGGTGGGATGACAGCCAGACAATAACGGTTTTCCTGTCCTTCTCCAGCCCAGTAATCCTGGTGATAATCCTCTGCCGGATACCAGACCGCATCGGCTTCAATTGAGGTCACTATCGGATCGCTGTGCTCACTCTGGGCGCGTGAAATTGCCGCTTTGGCTTCTTCCGCCTGTTGTGCGCCGGTCGGGAATATGGCTGAACGATACTGTGTGCCGATATCATTTCCCTGGCGATTGAGCTGTGTTGGGTCGTGGGTGGCAAAACTGATATCCAGCAGATCGCCGAAGCTAACCTTTTCCGGATCAAAACCAATGCGGATGGCTTCGGCATGCCCTGTGTCACCATGACACACCTGTTTGTAGGTCGGGTTTTCGGTGTGGCCACCAATATAACCACTCTCAACCGATTCCACGCCATTAATCTGCTTAAATACGGCTTCAGTACACCAGAAGCAGCCCCCGGCAATGATTGCATATTCTGTCGCCATTTCTTACTCCTTCAGCGTAAGATTCTGATGATTAGCTGTTTAACTAAGATCAGCCTTAGCTATTTGCCGCGCCAGGTCAATGCGTTTTTAGCCAATCGCACCCACTGTTAATATTTTTTCGGGGTACTCTGCATCCCCCTGCTGGATAAATTTCCCGTCGTGTATGCACTTATTTCGTTCCATCTGCCGGGCAATCTCCTGATGACGTGTAAGATTCATCCCGTAGCGTGATGAACAATCCTGTCCTGAAAAAGACATCCTCAGACCGCTTTCTCTTAAGTTGTTTCGACATTGACGATAAGCGTTAGTTATTGGCGCGTGATTCTGTATGCAAATAAAACAGGCTTAAGTTATAACTACCTGATGCAATAGATTTTTTTCGAAAAAAAACGGTTTTTGAATAACTCATCTATCACACTGCTGACAGACGCGTTATGCAACATTCATCCCGGCGAACATGCACGCCACATGCCCGCTGCGGCGTGACGGATTATCGTGCCTGTCTGTTTCCTGTACTGCATGGACGGTGGGGTGGATTCGCTATCGCGAAAGCCGTGATGGCGTTGGAGAGCTGAAGAACGCAGTCATGTAGGAAGTGCCATGTGATAATCCAGACGGAATATAAGATTCGGCGGAACTCGTCATGAATCAACGTCGATGACTGTTAATCCGACAGCATAGTGCTGCATACACAGCCGCGTCAGGCCGGGAAAAACAGGTCTGGTACTCTCAATCCCTGAGAAAGTATCAGGTGCTGATTGCGTATTCTTTCTGGTTATAAACAATGCCATTTCAGTCGTTTTCAATCATTCTCCATCTGACTAATATCGTCTGGCAATGAGTATTCCCGGTAATACATAAACGGCAATCACGTTAATTAATCAGCATTTTTTGCGGATATGGCGGTAGAAAACAGGCATCTAATGATAGTTTTGCGCAACGTCTCTAAAATTTTTAATGGCGGCTCTGCGCCGGTCACTGCCGTTGATAACGTCAGTCTGCAGAGGGGGTTGAGGGCCAATCGTGTAAAAAACCACGTTAATGATTTAACTTACTGTTTTTTATATAAATAATTAATAATTGTTGCTGACCCAGCTTTGCCCGAGATTTTTGTGTATGCTTGCTGCAGAGATGTGTCTACATTTTAAGGATGGAAGGTGGAACGCGATGAAAGTGAGTGATGCAGCGCTACTCAAGTCAGGGTTTAGCCATGCAGATCTACAAAAATTGAAAAATAATATTGCTAATTATGGCGGATCTCTGGATTCCGTAACCCATGATCTTGCTAACCGCTTTAATGCCTCAAAGTGGATTACTATCGCTGCCTTTACCATACTTGCTCTCACGCTGATACTGGCATCCGTAGATACCAGCATCACGCTTGCGGCCACACTTGCGATTGTATTACCTTTTATATGGTATTTAACGCCAGCAAAACTTGCATACAAGTCATGGCGCTATCGCAGATTAACGACTAATTCTGAACCGCGTCAGTAACAGACATAAGGTCAAATATGACCTTAGCTTTAACACCATAACCGACAATTTTCATTGTGAGCTTTGGACGGCTCATGGTGCTGACTTTCCGGTAATAATCGGCGGGCAGATATCGGAATAAACGCCATGTTCCAGGGCGTCTGAACAGACCGAATATGCTATATGCATTTGCAGCAAGCGAGACTGATTTATAGATCCCCAGCCCGCTATTACGGCTGAACCCCATGAATTCAGCTGTGGACATAGCGGCATCAGCAACCAAACCTTCCGAGGTTTTGTTATCCATCGCGTAGTGCGCAATTTCTTTGCTTATGCCGTTCGCTCCATCAGTAACCAGAACTGCACCGGCCAGAACGCCCAAAGGCGTCATGGAACCTATAAGGGTTAGACCAACAGCTATTTCAACTCCAGACAAAACCACATTTACAGCAGAAATTACGTAGCCAACAATTTTATTATTTTCCCGAACAAACTCCACTTTAGCGTAAAGTTTTGCTGTCTTCATACGTAACATCCGGCCCTGTTCTTCGAGATTTTCAGTCTCTACTCTCAGATTTTTGATGCATGCTATACACTCTTCATCAGATTTCGCGTGCCGGGCAGCGGCAAATNTGATCCTACCCGCCAATAGTGGACACGCGACTAAGTGAGTAAACTCTCAAGCAAGAGGTGACTCATGACAAAACCAGCATCAACCAGCAAAAAGCCACGCAAACAACATACGCCTGAATTTCGCAACGAAGCCCTGAAACTTGCTGAGCGTATCGGTGTGGCTCCAGCTGCCCGTGAACTCCGTCTGTATGAATCGCAGCTTTATGCCTGGCGCAGCAAGCTCAAAAATGCACATTCCTCTTCTGAACGTGAGCAGGAAATGTCTGTTGAAATTGCCCGCCTTAAGCGGCAACTGGCGGAGCAGGCTGAGGAGCTGGCCATTCTCCAAAAGGCCGCGACATACTTCGCGAAGCGCCTGAAATGAAGTATGTCTTTATCGAAAAAAATCGGGCTGAGTTCAGTATCAAGGCCATGTGTCGTGTGCTTAGAATTGCCCGAAGCGGCTGGTATGTCTGGTGCCTGCGTCGCCATCAAATCAGCCCGCGCCAGCAGTTCCGCCTCATCTGCGATAAGGCCGTCGGTAAGGCATTTACTGAGGCAAAACAGCGTTATGGCGCACCTCGTCTTGCTGACGAGCTGCCGGAGTACAACATCAAAAACCATTGCCGCCAGCCTGCGACGTCAGGGGCTGCGGGCGAAAGCGGCCCGCAAGTTCAGTCCGGTCAGTTATCGTGAACACGGCCTGCCCGTGTCAGAGAACCTGCTGAAACAGGATTTTTACGCCAGCGGCGCAAACCAGAAGTGGGCAGGTGACATCACCTACTTACGTACAGATGAGGGCTGGCTGTATCTGGCGGTGGTCATTGACCTGTGGTCGCGTTCCGTCATTGGCTGGTCGATGTCGCCGCGTATGACCGCACAACTGGCCTGCGACGCACTGCAGATGGCGTTGTGGCGGCGAAAACGTCCTGAAAAAGTGATTGTTCACACTGACCGTGGTGGGCAGTACTGTTCATCGGATTATCAGAGCTTGCTGAAATGTCATAATCTGCGCGGGAGCATGAGCGCAAAAGGCTGCTGTTATGACAATGCCTGCGTGGAAAGCTTCTTTCATTCGCTGAAGGTGGAATGTATCCACGGAGAACGCTTTGCCAGCCGGGAAATAATGCGGACAACGGTGTTTAATTATATCGAGTGTGATTACAATCGGTGGCGTCGTCACAGTGCCTGTGGCGGCCTTAGTCCTGAACAATTTGAAAACCAGAACCTCGCTTAGGGCTGTGTCCACATTACGTGGGTAGGATCAAATTGCTGCTCTATAACCTGTTTTATTTCCTGAACAAAATTAATCCGGGTCAGACCATCCTGAAGGTGAAAGGCGGAAAGTCTGTTGGCAGTATTAATAAGTTTTCTGGCTTCAAGGTTAACCATTGTTTCCGCCCAGGCTTTATTTCTTCCGCCAGAGCGGCATCATATCAAGCAATGCCGCATCCATTTTTGTTCTCCCTGTATATTACATCGCCGATGATACCCCTTTATTTTCAGCTGTAAACCGTCGTTTCAGTCTGAAATAAGTAGGCCTCGATATGCCTGTTTTTTCCGATACCACCTTAAATGACACGCCCTGCCGAATCAGAGTCAGAGCCGAAGCTGTCGCCGGATGAGGCTTTCTGCCGAACCGAACACCTGAGGCCATTGCAGCAACCCGTCCGTCATTGGTTCGTTCCAGAATGCGCTCACGCTCGGCTTCTGCAACAGCAGCCAGGATCTGAATGACCATTTTCCCCATAGTGCCTTCCGTACTGAGACCATTTTCCAGAAAACGAATGGCGATCCCCTTCTTATAGCAGGCGTCTACGATATGGATCATATCGGCTGTATTGCGGCCGAGTCGGTCCATTTTGGTACAGATGATAATGTCATCTTTTTCAGCCCGGCCAAGCAGCCGCTGCAACCCTTCCCGTTCGTCAGTGGCCCCGGTCATCATGTCGGTAAAAATCCTGTCTTCACGCACACCGCCATTTTTCAGTTCCGCCACCTGGAGCGTCAGCTTCTGGTGACTGGTTGATACCCTGGCATAGCCCAGTAACGCCATTTTTGTCTCACAAATCGGTTTTGATACAAAGTGGTATCATAATGCACAAAATGCGATTTCTGATACCTGTTTACGCTGCGGTTTTGACGGGTATCAGATATCATAATATCTGATACCATCAAAAATATTATGGAGTAATGAACGAAAAAGGGATTTGCGGATGAGTGTTGATTTTCTGACCGATAGCCAGATCCAGAGCTATGGCTGTTATGCCGCCGAGCCAAATGAGGTTCAGCTGGCGAGGTATTTTCATCTTGATGAGCGCGATCTGGCTTTCGTTAATCAGCGCCGGGGCAGACATAACCGCCTTGGAATTGCCCTTCAGCTCACCACCGCCCGTTTTCTGGGAACGTTTCTGCATGATCTCATGCAGATCCCTGACGGGGTACGATTCTATGTGGCAGCACAATTAGGCATTCCCCGCCCGGAAATCCTTTCCCGTTACGCACAGAGGGATAATACACGTTGGGAACACCATGCATTGATCAGGCAGCACTATGGCTATCATGATTTTGGTGATTTCCCCTGGACATTCAGGCTGAAACGTCTTCTTTATGTCCGCGTCTGGCTCAGCAATGAACGGCCCGGTCTGATGTTTGATTTTGCGACGGCATGGCTACTTCAGTACAAAGTGTTACTGCCAGCTGCATCCACGTTGACAAGAATTATTGGTGAAATCCGGGAGCGGGCAAATCGTCGTCTGTGGCGAAAACTGGCATCGCTGCCTGACAGCTGGCAGACAGCACAACTGGCGTCTTTACTTGAGGTCCCCGAGGGGCAGCGGGTGTCGGTTATGGAGCAGCTACGTAAAGGTCCTGTGGCGGTCAGCGGCCCGTCTTTTACGGAAGCGCTGGAACGCTATACCCGACTGAGAAACCTGGAGTTTTCCCGGCTGAATTTCAGTGGCCTCCCGGCCATACAATTACGTAACCTGGCCCGCTACGCAGGAATGACGTCAGCCAAGTATATCGCCAGAATGCCTGAGGTGCGGCGGCTGGCGGTTCTGACCGCATTTGTTAAAGCGCAGGAAATATCCGCGCTGGATGACGCTGTCGATGTGCTTGATATGCTGATCCTGGACATCGCCCGCGAGGCGAAGAAAACGGGACAGAAAAAGCGGCTCAGGACGTTGAAAGATCTCGATCGGGCAGCACTGCTGTTGGCGCGGGCCTGTGCGCTTTTGCTTGACGAAAATACTGACGAAAGTACGTTGCGAAAGACCATATTCAAAAGCGTTCCGGTCGCCAGGCTTGCGGAGTCTGTTGATAAAGTTAACGAGCTGGCCCGTCCGCAGGACACGAATTTTCAGGATGAAATGGTGGAGCAGTACGGACGAGTAAAGCGTTTCCTTCCCGCGCTATTGCGCGACCTGCACTTTAGTTCTGCGCCCGACGGTGAACATACCCTGGCCGCAATCCACTACCTGGCAGAACTGATCGGCTCGAAAAAGCGCATCCTTGATGATGCGCCTGAGCGTATCATCACAGGCCCCTGGAAACGCCTCGTATACGATGCGGAGGGCCGGATACAACGCGCTGGTTATTCACTGTGCCTGCTGGAGCGTCTTCAGGATGCACTTCGTCGTCGTGATATCTGGCTGGAAAACAGTGAGCGCTGGGGCGATCCGCGTCAGAAGCTGCTTCAGGGTAAAGAGTGGCAGGTTCAACGTGTCGCAGTCTGTCGTGCGCTGGGGCGCCCCACCGATGGCAGAAAAGCCACAGAGCAGATGGCGAACCAACGGGATGAGACCTGGAAAGCCGTGTCCGCACGCTTCCACAGAAATGATGCTGTAGGTATGTGCCATGAAGGCAAATATCCCTCCCTGACCATCAGCAGTCTGGAAAAACTCAGTGAGCCACCCGCGCTGACACAACTCAGCAGCCGGGTGAAACAACTCCTTCCCCCGGTGGATTTAACTGAGCTGTTGCTTGAAATCGACGCCAGAACTGGTTTTACCCGTGAGTTTACGCACGTCAGTGAATCTGAAGCGAGAGCAAAAGATCTTAACGTCAGCCTGTGTGCCGTATTGTTGGCTGAGGCCTGTAATATCGGGCATGAACCGCTGATAAAGCACAATATACCGGCACTGACCCGCCACCGTCTCAGTTGGGTAAAACAGAATTATCTCCGGGCAGAAACGCTGGTCAGCGCTAATGCCCGGCTGGTTGATTTTCAGTCCACGCTGGAGCTTGCCAGCCACTGGGGCGGCGGCGAGGTAGCTTCAGCGGATGGTATGAGATTTGTCACCCCGGTGAAAACCGTCAATTCAGGCCCTAACAGAAAATACTTTGGTTCCGGACGCGGTATCACCTGGTACAACTTCGTTTCCGATCAGTATTCCGGATTCCACGGTATCGTTATCCCCGGGACGCTGAGGGATTCTATCTTTGTCCTGGAAGGGCTACTGGAACAACAGACCGGCCTGAATCCGGTGGAAATAATGACGGACACGGCCGGAGCCAGCGACATTATATTCGGTCTGTTCTGGCTACTGGGGTATCAGTTTTCACCCCGGCTGGCGGATGCCGGTGAGGCCGTATTCTGGCGGATAGACAAAAATGCCCATTACGGTGCACTGGATGAACTGGCTCGGGGATGTGTGGCGCTGCCGAAGATTGAAAGCCACTGGGATGAAATAATGCGGGCGTCCGGCTCCCTCAAACTGGGCACGATCCATGCTTCGGAACTTATCCGTTCCCTGCTCAGGAGTACCCGCCCGTCAGGGCTGGCGCAGGCGATCATGGAGGTTGGACGAGTAAATAAGACGTTGTATCTGCTTAATTATATTGATGATGAGGATTATCGCCGTCGGATCCTAACCCAGCTCAATCGTGGAGAGGGTCGTCATGCTGTAGCCAGAGCCATTTGTTATGGTCAGCGTGGAGAGATCAGAAAGCGCTACCGTGAAGGGCAGGAAGGTCAGTTGGGTGCGCTCGGTCTGGTCACTAATGCAGTAGTACTATGGAATTCTCTTTATATGCAGGAGGCGCTTTCACACCTTCGCTCAACAGGCGAAACGCCAGAGGATGAGCATATTGCCCGGCTTTCGCCACTGATGCATGGTCATATCAACATGCTGGGGCACTATACGTTTACCCTGCCGGAAGATATTTTGAAGGGAGAGCTGAGGTCATTAAATTTCAATTTAAACAATTAATTATCTTCTTAACGTGGTTTTTTACACGATTGGCCCTCAAACCCCGCAGATAGATAAAGGGCAGATCTACGGCATTATTGGCTACAGTGGTGCGGGAAAAAGCACCCTGATCCGCCTGCTCAACGGCCTGGAAAAAACCAGGTTCCGGCAGTGTGACCATTGCCGGGCAGGATATTGCCCAGGCCAGCGTCGAAGCGCTGCGCCAGGCACGGCTGAAAATCAGCATGGTCTTTCAGCATTTCAACCTGTTGTGGTCGCGTACAGTCAGTGAAAACATTGCTTTCTCTCTGCAAATTTCCGGTACATCGAAATCTGTCATTCAGGACCGGGTACAGGAACTGATTGCCCTGGTGGGGCTGGTCGGTAAAGAGCAGGCTTATCCCTCACAGCTGAGCGGTGGACAGAAGCAGCGCGTGGGGATTGCGCGAGCTCTGGCTAACAACCCGAACGTGCTGTTATGCGATGAGGCCACCTCAGCCCTTGATCCGCAAACCACCGATGCGATCCTCGAACTTCTGCTGGATATTAACCGCAAGCTGTGGCTGACAATTGTACTGATCACCCATGAGATGCATGTGGTGCGCAAAATCTGTCATCGCGTGGCGGTGATGGAAGAGGGCAGGATCGTGGAGGAAGGCGAGGTGTTGTCGCTATTTACCCATCCGCAGCAGCCCATCACCCGTCAGTTCGTCAAACAAACGTCCGGATACATCAGCGCCAACGTGCCGTTTAATCCGCAGCTGGTCAATATTGATAACGGCAAGGTGCTGAAGTTGACGTTTGTCGGGCAGAGTACGCAGCAACCGGTTATCGGTGAACTGACGCTGAAATATGGATTAGCCTTCAATATGTTGCATGGAATAATGACCCAAACCACTAACGGTACCTTTGGCGAGATATGGCTGCAGGTTCCCGCCAGCCAGAGCCAGTTGCCACGTATTCTGGCTGATTTACACGCTTATGAAATTTCGACCGAGGTGGTGACGAATGTTTGAAAACCTCTTTACCCATCTGAAGCTGGACCAGTTGTGTGCCGCGACGCTTGAAACCTTGTATATGACGGCGTTATCCGGGGGAGCGACCTTTGTGCTTGGCATTCTGCTCGGACTGGCGTTGTTCCTTACCGCGCGTGGCGGGCTGTTCCAGAATCGTGCGATCTATTCGGTGATTTCCGTGCTGGTGAATGTGTTCCGTTCTATACCGTTCATCATTTTAATCGTGCTGCTGATCCCGTTCACGAAAACGCTGGTCGGCACCATTCTCGGAGCGGATGCCGCACTTCCTGCTCTGATCGTTGGCGCAGCGCCTTTCTATGCCCGCCTGGTTGAAATCGGGCTGCGTGAAGTGGATAAGGGCGTGATTGAAGCGTCGCGCTCAATGGGGGCCCGCCTCAGTACGCTGATTTTCCGCGTGCTGCTGCCGGAATCATCCCCGGCGCTGGTCTCGGGAATGACCGTCACCCTGATTGCGCTGGTCAGCTACAGTGCGATGGCCGGCGTGATTGGTGCGGGGGGGGCTTGGTAATCTTGCTTACCTTGAAGGTTTTCAACGTAACCACGGCGATGTGACGCTGGTCGCAACGATAATGATTCTGGTGATCGTTTTTATTATTCAGTTCTCAGGTGATGTTGTGACGACACGGCTCGATAAACGTTAACTCTTGCAGGAAAGGCAAAATGAAAAAAACAACTGATGCTGCTGGCTGCAGCAACCCTGGGCGCCCTGAACCTGAGTGCATGGGCGGATACGCTGACGGTGGGGGCTTCTAACGTACCGCATGCCGAAATCCTCGAGCAGGCTAAGCCCATTCTGGCGAAGCAGGGGATCGACCTGGAAATCAAATCTTTCCAGGACTACATCCTGCCTAATACCGCGCTGGCAAGCCACGACATTGATGCGAACTACTTCCAGCACGTTCCCTATCTGAACAGCGTGCTGAAGGATCATGCCGGGGATCAAAATTACGATTTCGTTAGTGCGGGTGCCATCCACATTGAGCAGATCGGGATTTACCCGAAAAACTACAGGTCACTGAAAGACCTGCCAGAAAATGGCAAAGTCATTATGCGTGATGCTGTCGCGGAAGAGGGGCGCATCCTGTCGATTTTCGAGCAACAGGGAGTGATTAAAATCAAGCCGGGCATCAGCAAGGTTGATGCGCGCATCAGTGATATCGTTGAAAACCCTAAGCATCTGAAGTTTTTCGCCAATGTTGAAGGTGCGCTGTTGCCACAAATGTACAACAATGACGAAGGTGATGCGGTGGTGATTAACGCGAACTATGCGATTGATGCCGGTCTCGATCCGGTTAAAGGCCCGATCGCGGTGGAAAGCGGCGAAAATAATCCTTATGCCAATATTATTACCGTACACCACGGCGATGAGAAGAAACCGGATATTAAAGCGCTGGTTAGCGTACTGCACTCAACAGTGATTCAGGACTGGATCCGCACCAAATATAAAGGCGCGGTGATTCCGGTTAATAACTGAGTAATCTTAAGTTGCTAAATTTAATATCCTCATGCCGTCGATTGACAGACGACATATTCTGTTGAGTTTAACAGATATTCTTCAGGTCATGCAGTTTATTAATATGGATATCTCTTGCAATCCTGATTTTTCAGCAATTGACGGCTGTAAGCCTGCCTATGGTTAATGTCTTATGATTATAATCCCCTTATTTTTCTGAAAAAACTGTAAATATAATTACAGGTAAGGCTGTTCATGAAAAATTGTGATGAGCTCAGTGCTTACAAAGGAAAGAGTTGACAGGAATTTTTTATTATATTTTAATTTCCGGGAGCTCAACTGTATAGATACATTAATAAAGGGATTTAAAAATTAAAGCGTTAAAAAAAGAAGAGAGTATTTTAATTTATGGTGCGAGTAACAGCCTTCTTCATCAAAGGAATTATGGTGATCAATACGTTATAAACTGCAATAATGGGATTATCGGTGGAATGATTGCAGGAGCAATGGGAGGAATACCAGGCCTGACACTCGGTTTGATCGGGGGGGCTATCGCTGGAGGGTGCTTTAATCGCTGACAAGGAAAGCATCATTTTAACTATGCAGCCCTTAATAACAGGGCTGCCCACGAGGGAATATGGATATTTTAAGAAAGTCAGCCTGTGTTTTTTTTAGCATACTAACGGGTTCATCTCTTTTGAGCGGTTCTGGTGTCATGTTCTGCGACTGGTATAAGTTTCCAAAAACACTATCCAGCTTTATTGTCATGTTAATCATTTTTATTTTTCTTGTTCGGCTTTCATTGAATATAACATCAAGAAAATAGCGATATTTTTTCTGTTTCCAAAGATGGGTTTATAATGAAATGGAAAGTGTTATGTATATTCATTACTATTTATTTGGTGCCATCTTCGGCTTATTCCAGTCAGGGGATAGAAAAATATTATCTTCGTTAAAAGTTTCTGGCGGAATGAAATGGCAAGTAGGGAGGGAGCCTACAAATGTGGTAGATTTTCGCGGAAAAGATATGGTGTCATGGATCGACGCAGCAAACACTTGCTGGAGACAGGAACACGGCCTGACTCCAGTTTCAGCGTGTTGAGATCGTAGACGGCCTGCAGATCTGGCGGCAGGTGCAGCTGCATGAAATCCTGTGCGGTATAGGGATAGGGGCAAACTGTTTAAATGCCAGCTCGTGCGGCGTTGAGGCGGCATTTTCCCCGCCCTTTGATTTCCTTTCAGACAGGTCCTTCTCCGGTTCTGGTCATTTTTTCCGCAGAATTATAGCGGAGCGCTGCCCTTTATATCTGCTGCCTGGGCTGAAAAATATCTTGTCCGGCTGTTGCCATCAGGCATATGGCGACAGTCGGTGTTATCGGATAAATAGTACACGACGGGAAACAGCAAACTTTTTTTTAATTGAATGCGCAATCAATAAAAACTATCATTTATCTCCTTGCTTACAGAGTGACGGCCTTCAGGAGGATGTTTGAATAAAAAATAAAAAAAAGAAATCAACAGGCTACACTACTGACATCCTGATGGTTCTCCCAGTGTAATTAGCGGATATGCGGCGGATTTTACCCAGTATGCGCTAATGCGCGCTTCGCAGAGCGGACTTCAGGTTTTTCTTCTTGAGCATTTTTTGCGGAGACATTATGCCGGCGACTGAAATACCAGAAAAACACCAGAAAGATCGCATTAACCCCGTGGTTTTCTATACCTCAGCAGTACTTATTCTGCTATTTTCCCTGACGACCATCCTGTTTACCGATTTTTCCGATCGCTGGATTAACCGTACCCTTAACTGGGTTTCAAACACGTTTGGCTGGTATTATCTGCTGGCTGCCACGTTGTACATTGTATTTGTCATTTTCATGGCCTGTTCACGCTTTGGCTCGATCAAGCTCGGGCCGGAACAGTCCAAACCCGAATTCAGCCTCATGAGCTGGGCAGCGATGCTGTTCGCTGCGGGGATTGGTATCGACCTGATGTTCTTCTCAGTGGCCGAGCCGGTAACCCAGTACATGATGCCGCCGGAAGGTCAGGGGCAGACGCTGGCAGCGGCACGCCAGGCAATGGTGTGGACCCTGTTCCACTACGGGCTGACCGGATGGTCGATGTACGCGCTGATGGGC
Source organism: Erwinia pyrifoliae DSM 12163 (assembly GCF_000026985.1). Taxonomy (NCBI): domain Bacteria; kingdom Pseudomonadati; phylum Pseudomonadota; class Gammaproteobacteria; order Enterobacterales; family Erwiniaceae; genus Erwinia; species Erwinia pyrifoliae. The sequence continues at coordinate 20,610 of NC_017392.1, read as the reverse complement.
ATCGCGCTTGGCTACTTCAGCTATCGTTATGGCCTGCCGCTGACTATTCGTTCGGCGTTGTATCCGATTTTCGGTAAACGAGTTAACGGCCCCATCGGGCATACGGTGGATATCGCTGCGGTGCTGGGTACCATCTTTGGCATTGCCACCACTCTCGGTATTGGTGTCGTGCAGCTTAACTACGGGCTTAAGGTGTTGTTTGACGTGCCGGAAGGTCTGACGGCGCAAGCCGGGCTGATCGTGCTTTCGGTGATTATGGCCACGATATCAGTCACCTCCGGGGTCAATAAAGGCATCCGGTTTCTGTCGGAGCTGAATGTTCTGCTGGCCTTTGGACTGATCCTGTTTGTGCTTTTTGTGGGCGATACCAGCTTCCTGCTCAACGCACTGGTGCTTAACGTTGGTGACTATATCAACCGTTTTATGGGCATGACGCTGGACAGCTTTGCTTTCGATCGCCCAACAGAATGGATGAACAACTGGACGCTGTTCTTCTGGGCCTGGTGGGTGGCCTGGTCACCGTTTGTCGGTCTGTTCCTGGCGCGTATCTCTCGCGGACGTACTATTCGTCAGTTTGTACTGGGTACGCTGACCATTCCGTTTATCTTTACCCTGTTGTGGCTGTCGATCTTCGGTAACAGCGCGCTGAATGAAATCATCCACGGTAATCTGGCGCTGGCTCAGGAAACGCTGGCGCACCCGGAGCGCGGCTTCTACAGCCTGCTGGCGCAATATCCTGGCTTCACGTTCAGTGCTTCGGTTGCCACCATCACCGGTCTGCTGTTCTATGTCACATCCGCAGATTCGGGTTCGCTGGTGCTGGGAAACTTTACCTCACGTCTTGCCGACATCAATAATGATGCACCAAACTGGCTGCGTATTTTCTGGTCGGTGACAATTGGCGTACTGACGATGGGGATGCTGATGGTGAACGGCGTAACGGCGCTGCAGAAAACCACGGTTATCATGGGGCTGCCCTTCAGCTTTGTCATCTTCTTCGTCATGGCCGGTCTGTATAAATCACTGCGGGTAGAAGATCATCGCCGTGCCAGTGCGACGGTCAACACGCCGCCTGTAACGGTGGACCGTCTGAACTGGAAGCAGCGTATCTCGCGCGTTATGAACTACCCGGGTACCACGCACACCCGTAAAATGCTGGATAACGTGTGTCGTCCGGCTATGGAAGAAGTGGGACGCGAACTGGAGCGCCGGGGTGCGAAAGTGCAGGTTAATGAGCTGCCTGCAGTGGAAGACGAACGTCTGAACCATCTTGAGCTGTTGGTCGATTTAGCCGATGAACAGAGCTTCCTCTACCAAATCTGGCCACAGCGCTACTCTGTGCCGGCGTTTACCTACCGTGCACGTAGCGGTAAGTCTGACTACTTCCGCCTGGAAACTTTCCTGCTGGAAGGTACGCAGGGGAACGATTTGATGGACTACACGAAGGAGCAGATCATCAATGATATTCTCGACCAGTATGAACGCCATCTGACCTTCCTGCATATCCACCGGGAAGCGCCGGGCAATTCCATGCCTTTCCCCGAGGTTTAACATTCTCCTCGCCCTTAGGGGCGAGAGACTGCCTGAATAGCCTAATGGCATGAAATTTAATAATATTTCATGCCGTACCTGTTTTTTGTACTCATTAGCGTGTTTTTTCAGTCAAAGACTTTAGCCCCCCGGGCGTCGTCGCGGCCACTGGTTACCCTTCCGGCAAAGAATGGCTCACTGTAAAAGATGGCATGCCTGTGGTTGGTAAGCATTTCGGTAAGCGATTGGGATAGAATAACGGTTGTGTCGAAACAGTTCATAATGTTGTCCCCATCCCATTAACCTGACTCAGGTAACGGGAGAGGATTGCGCCGGATAAACAGAATAAACCTTGTTAACCCAAGTCCCGTCTGCCTGATACAGGCAAAAAAGAACTGTCAGGTACTATTTTTTTTCCTGCCGCTGTAAATACGGCAACAACACCATGCTGTTGGATATTAACTTGATCAAAATAGTGGTCTAACACGTTTTTTAAATCATTCAGAGAATCAAAGTTATTACTAAAAATACCTTTTTTATTGTACACTTTCATTAAGTATCGGCCAAAGGCATTGTGTTCAACCCCACTTCCTAAGATAGTTGCTCCATGGAGCGTTCCCTTTTCAGTTAATGCTTGAGATGCATTTTCTATCGCTGATGCCTTTTCTTTTATATTCCCCTGCAAGCAATGCAACAGATAATACATTGAAACGCTGTCATATTTGTTTTTTTCTCTCTCGGGCAATGGAGTGAATATATCGTGCTGTAACACATGTTTTATTCTGTGAGCACCAATTCGTTTTTTTGCGGCGGCAAGGCTATTTGAGTTGAGATCCAGAAGGGTTATCGCGTCAGAGCTTTGTCTGGCATTTGCCAGGTAGTAACCGGTGCCAACGCCAATATCTAAATGGCTTTTTGCCATATTCTGCTTAAAATGAGGAAGAAGTATATTATCAGTATTGCAACGCCACGCGTAGTTGTTGGATATGTTAAGTACCCATGTATCGTATAGCTTGAGTATGAGTGGGGTGTATATGCTTGCTCCTTTCTCACTTCTGATGTCCATTGGTATTCTTCCTGTAATTTATTTAATATATCATTCTACTTTAAACGATTATCTTGAAGAGATAAAGTTCTGTTTCACCAGATTATTTTGTTATTTTATCTGAATGTATCCTTTCAGAATGGCTGTCTCTGATGGCGTTCCTGCTTATTATTTGTACCGCCATTTAGTTACAACATACAAATTTAGCTGGCAAGTTCGACTTCGCAGCAACTGGTGGCAGACGCTGTAACAGCTACTGTCACTCTTTCCCATACCGCTAAATACGGCAATCTGTTCTAAAATGTATTTACCCGTCGCTGTCAGCAATGAAAAGGGATTTTGTCGCTTTAGCCCATCAGGCTGGCAGCTCTTACTCTGAGAATGGTCTGCCGTGTTGTGTTGAACTCACGCGCCACTGCGCTGACGCTCATCCCCGTACTCAGACGAGCCAGAACAGATTGCTTTTGATCATCATTCAGGGTAGGTGGCCGCCCGAAGCGTTTTCCTGACGCTTTCGCACGAGCGATACCTGAATGTGTGCGCTCAAGCAGCAGATCGCGCTCAAATTCCGCCACGGCGGAAATCACCTGCATGGTCATTTTTCCGGCAGGGCTGGTGAGATCCACACCGCCAAGAGCCAGACAGTGAACCCGAATGTCTGAATCAGCCAGCAGTTCAACTGTTTTCCTGATATCAATCGCATTGCGTCCCAGGCGGTCTAGTTTGGTGACAATCAGCACATCGCCATCTTCCATACGATCAATCAGCCTGATAAAACCGGGACGCTCACTGGCAGCAACCGAACCGCTGATGTGTTCCTCAATCAGACGCTGAGGTTTAACGGAAAAACCCGCCGCTTCAATCTCACGGCACTGGTTCTCTGTGGTCTGTTCCAGTGTGGAGACGCGGCAGTAGGCAAAAACTCGTGACATAGGAAACTTTCCGTACGTAAAGGGTATCCGAATTATAGTGCATTTACGAAATTAATTTCACTTACTTTCGGATAGGTATACAGAAAGGTGTACTAAACAGACCATTTTCGTACATCTACATCTGCCGTTACCATCATTACTCGTAATTTATCTATGCCCCTGTCGTCCCCGGCCACTTCCAGAACGCCGGCAGGACACCTTTTGCAGGGAAGGGAAAACCTGAGCCTGTGAAGCATAACCTTACGATTTTCTGGTCACGCAGGATCACCGCCTGACATCGGCTTGTTTACGCCGGCAGCGATAATTTTTTACTTATAGCATCCTGCCTCTATCACTCCTGATAATGCCTGAAAACCACTTCTGAGCAGCTTTGTCATACCCGATGCGCAACAACCAGTCACAGCGGAAACAGGATCTGCGACTTGACGGCAGACCACAAGGTAAAATACAACTAGTCCCTGTCAGGGGAGTCTCGCCAGAGAGACTGAGAGGCTAATAGCGATTTTCGCGGCTTAGCGACCCTTAGAACCTGACCCAGCTGATACTGGCGTAGGAAGACTCGTATCTTGATGACGTCTGAAGATACCTGCTGCGAGAGCATGATCTCACCGCGCTCTCGCCTTTTTCCCTTCCTGTATCACGGGTCTCCGCATGATTTGAGAGGCTTACGTGACAATATCTGCAGCTTTTATTCTGTCGCCCGGAAACCACACGTCATGAGCCGCTGGTCAGTGATCGGCGATGGCGTGACCGGGCTTTGTGTCGCCACCTTACTCGCCGGGCGGGGTGAATCACTGGAAGTGATCACCGATGCGCACCATCAGCCGGCATCACACCTGGCAGGCGGCATGCTCGCGCCCTGGTGTGAAGGAGAAAGCGCGCCGTCAGAGGTCGTTGAACTTGGCCAGCGCTCGTCGCCGTGGTGGTCCGCTCACGTTGACGGAGTGGAACATCGTGGCACTCTGGTGGTGGCTCCGCCGCGCGATGCCCCCGAGCTGACGCGCTTCGCCCGCATGACTCACGCGCATCGGTGGGTAAAGCCCGATACTCTGGAGCCGGACCTGGCAGGGCGCTTTGCCCGCGGCTTGTTCTTTGCCGGAGAAGCTCACCTCGACCCGCGCCGCGCCATGCAGCAGCTGCGCGAGAAATTACAGCGATCTGGCATCTGTTTCCATCAGGGAAAGCCAGCTGGCCGGGTGATTGACTGTCGGGGCATCCACGCGGCTGATGAGCTGCCCGGCCTGCGGGCCGTACGCGGCGAAATGCTGCTCCTGCACTGCGATGATGTACAGTTCTCACGCCCTGTCCGTTTACTCCATCCCCGCTTCCCCTGCTACCTGGTGCCGCGTACAGAAGGGCGTTTTATGTTGGGTGCCACCATGATGGAAAGCCACGACAGCAGCCCGATCAGCGCCCGCGCCATGATGGAACTGCTGAGCGCGGCGTACAGCATCCACCCGGCACTTGCAGAGGCCCGGATCCTGGAGAGTGGTACGGGGCTGCGTCCGGCCTGGCCTGACCATATCCCTGAAATTCGCCATCGCAACGGCATCTGGTATCTCAACGGCATGTACCGCCACGGATTTCTTCTCGCGCCGGTGATGGCGGAAAAACTGATGCAACAACTGACGGAGGAAAACCTGATTTGAAAATTCAACTCAACGGCAGTGCGATCGATACCCACGCCCGTACCCTGACGGAATTACTGCGTGAGCGGCAGATTGATGCAGGCTGCATTGCCAGCGCCGTCAACGGCCAGTTTGTGCCGCGATCGCAGTACGATGCGCAGCCGCTTACCGAAGGGTGTGAACTGGAAGTGTTAGCGCCGATGCAGGGAGGCTGAATGATGTTTTACGACTTTGTGCCGCAATCACGGTTTTTACTCGGCACCGCCGGTTACCCCTCACCGCAGATCCTGCAGCAGGCAGTAATGGCTTCAGAAAGTGAAATTATTACCGTCAGCCTGCGCCGCGAGGGCAGCCAGGGCGGTGCGTTCCGCGAGCTGTTGACGCAGCTGAACAAACGCATTTTACCCAACACGGCAGGCTGTCACACGGTTAAAGAGGCGGTGACCACGGCTCATATGGCGCGTGAGCTGTTTAATACCCGCTGGATAAAGCTGGAGGTGATTGGCCATGCCGACACGCTGCAACCGGATCCGTTTGCCCTGGTGGAAGCGGCCCGCATTCTCTGCGCCGACGGGTTTCAGGTCTTCCCCTACACCACTGAAGATCTGATCCTCGGAGAAAAGCTGCTTGAGGCGGGCTGTGAACTGCTGATGCCGTGGGGCGCGCCGATTGGCTCCGGTCAGGGGCTGCGCAATATCGAGGGGCTGCGTTCCATGCGTTTATGGTTCAAAGATATTCCCCTGATTATTGACGCGGGCATTGGTGCGCCAAGTCAGGCGGCACAGGCGATGGAGATGGGGTTTGATGGCATCCTGCTGAATACCGCAGTAGCAAGGGCACAGGATCCGCTACGCATGGCGCAGGCGTTTGCCGCCGCCGTTCGCGCCGGTTACGATGCGCACGGCGCGGGGTTAATCGAGCGGCGGGATATGGCGACAGCCTCAACGCCAATCTTTGGTATGGCGCAGTTTAGCTAACAGGAGCCGTAAACCATGAGCCGTTATCAACGACAATCCATGCTGCCGGAAATCGGCGAAAGCGGCCAACGGCGCCTGGCTCAGGCGCGTGTTCTGGTCATCGGCGCGGGCGGCCTGGGTTCAGCGCTGCTGCCGCTGCTGGCCGCCGCCGGCGTTGGCTATCTGCGCCTGTATGATGGCGACAGGGTTGAAGAGCATAACCTGCATCGCCAGACGCTGTACGGCATGCAGGATATCGGTGAGGAAAAAGTGTTCTGCGCCCGGCGCGCGCTGGCGACTCGCAATCCTGAGTGCGTGGTGGATGCACGGCCCCATGCCCTGACGGCCAGCGCCACGGAGGTCGCGCTTGCTGGCATCGACCTGGCGATCGATGCCGCCGACAACTTCGCCCTGACCTATCCGCTCTCCGATGCCTGTCTGGCGCAGCGTATTCCCCTGGTCAGCGCTTCCGTGCTGGGACGCCGGGGTTACGTGGGCGGTTTCTGCGGCGGTGCACCCAGCTATCGCGCCCTCTTTCCACGGCTGCCGGATTCTGCCGCAAACTGCAATACCGCCGGGGTGATGGGGCCTGCTGTCGCCACGCTGGGCGCGATGCAGGCGCAGATGGCCCTCAGTATTCTGCTAAACTTCTCGCCTTCTCCGCTGGGTTGTCTGGTCAACTGCGATTTTGCGCAATGGCATTTCCGCCAGCTGCGTTTTGATTCGGCCACCGAGCCTGATCATCCCCCGGTGCCGTTTATCGACCGCCATTTACTGACGCCAGAAGACTGTATTGTAGAGTTACGCAGCGTGAATGAGGCCCCGGAAAGCGTTGCTGATGCCGTGCAGCGGGTACTGCCTCAACAGCTGTCGGGCTGGCAGCCGCCCGCCGAACGCCGTATCGTGCTGGTTTGCGCCAGCGGTATTCGGGCAGCAAAAGCGGCGATGGCGCTTGAACTGCGGGGGTTCAGCCATTTGGCGATTATTGCCGCTGGCCGCTGAACGGATGAAAAGCACTTCGCATGGCACGACGGGTTGATGATTTTAGTGACTTGAAAAAAGGGCCATCTGAAATATCTTTTATTTTTTAATGCGCCAAATACAGAACCTTTAAAGGCACCTTTAAAAGGTTCTGAAATTTGATTTTTCAAAGACCTTATGCCAGAATAAATTTATTCATCTTATTGTATTTCCGAACGAGTGAAGAAAATTATGGCATTCAACATACTCACTAATACCGCAGCAAGCATCACGGATTTGAAGCGCGACCCAATGGGCACAGTCCGTGCTGCCGAAGGGGAAACTATCGCAATTTTAAACCGTAACGAGCCGGCATTTTATTGCGTACCACCCGCTATGTACGCTTATCTGATGGAGCTGGCAGAGGATGCTGAGCTTGGATGTATCGTTGACGATCGCATGTCAGAGTTACCGGTTGCGAAAGAGATATCATTGGATGACTTATAAACTCAAGTTTGTCCCTTCCGCAGAGAAGGAATGGAAAAGGCTCGGGCACCCTGTCAGGGAGCAGTTCAAAAAAAAGCTTGCTGAACGCCTGGAAAACCCCCGAGTGCCTTCAGCACAGCTTCATGGTCGTAAAGATCAGTACAAAATTAAGCTAAAGTCTGCCGGTTACAGGCTGGTTTATCTGGTCCAGGAGCACACCATTACGATAATGGTTATGGGCATTGGCAAACGTGAAGGTAATCAGATTTACTCTGATACAGAGAACCGGCTTCCCTGATGCCTGGATCCAAAAATGCACTTATTCCCCGAAGAGACGAGTAGCCAACTCCCTGATCCGCTTCCAGGCTGGTTCAACATCGGGGGAAAACGGACATTGCATAAGCCGTCGCCGCTCAGTAAGGTGTGCGCCATTCACGCTGACTTACCGGACACCACCATGGCCAATCACTCTTCAAAAGACCCGCTACATGGCGTTACGCTGGAAGCGTTACTCAATATGCTGGTCGCGCGTTTTGGCTGGGAGCAGCTGGCAAAGCGCATCAATATTAACTGCTTTAAGAGCGACCCCAGCATTAAATCCAGCCTGAAATTCCTGCGCCGAACGCCGTGGGCGCGCAAAGAGGTAGAAGATCTCTATATTGCCTCGCTGAAGGATGACCACAGTGCAAAACCGGAGATGCCAACAGACAATCCCTGGAACAGTCGGCAGCGCAAAAGCTGACGACTTCCCCGCGATCCCTACAACGTTCTGACTGCACCATCCCTTCACAGGCCGGCATGGCATACCCCACCGCTAAAATACGACGAGCGCCGTTTACATCGGTGCTCGCTATACGCCGAAGAGGGGTTCTGGGCCGGAATCCCAGATTTTTCCGGCGACAGAAATGATGCCTGGCTGAGCAGCTTTATACCGTCAGATCGCAATTGCCAATCAGGCAACAGCTTTATATAATGTTGCCATATAGTCAACGCATTGATGAAGAAATGCACTTGATAAGCCGTAGCATGATTAAGGATGCCACTGATAAGTACCCGCAGCATTCCAGGGAACTCCTGGCTCTGATGATCGCTATTGAAAAAGGGTACTTTAAGGCTCCCGAAGCGTTAAAGGCGGCGTTTCCATCACTGGACAATCTGAAATATTTAGATAAGCACTACGTTATCAATATTGGCCGCAATGACTTGCGTTTAGTTGCGCTGGTATTTTTTGAGTCTCAAAAATTTTATGTAAGACATGTGTTTACCCACAAAGAGTACGACGTATTTACAGCGTTACATCGCACAAAGGGGAAAAAATAAAATGCTCGTAGCCGACATCATCAAAGCCGGAGAGGCTTTAACCGCCGTTGCCCCTTTCCTTGCGGGTATTACTGACAAACGGCAACATGCAGAGGCGCTGGAATTTGTGGAGCACCTTTTACTTAACGACCCGGAAAACCCACTTTTAGATCTGGTTTGTGCCAAAATCACGGCTTACGAAGACACAGCGCCCGAATTCGCAGAATTTAATGCACAGCTGGCAGCCATGCCGGCAGGCGTTGCTATGATCCGTTTGCTGCTCGATCAGCACGATTTAACGTTATCCGATTTACCCGAAATCGGTAGCAAATCGATGGTTTCCCGCGTACTCAATGGCGAGCGTAAACTGACCCTGGAACATGCCAAAAAGTTAGCAACGCGGTTTGCCATATCTCCGGCGTTGTTCATCGATTAATCATCCTTTCTGAAAGCGTTCACCAGCATAACCGGTGAGCGCTTCTGTTCCTTAAGCCAGATTTCTTCGCGACGCAATGACTACCATCGGTCCTGGATCAGGGCAGCGGAATCAGAAGCTCTTTCCTCTTGGTTCTTCATATTCCCCATCGCTTTTCTGACCGGATGTCAGGTAAATGCATTGGCTGCTACGCTTCTTTAACTCCCTGTTTTCTGTCGTAGCCAGATGCGTGCAGATTCAGGAGTAAACAATAAAAGCTATGGCCTGGCCGTCGCATTTGTCGATATGTGAAAGACAGATAAATAAAAATAGTTATAAAATCAGTATATTATAATTTTATTTTTAAAATAAAACAGAATATTTAAGTATCGATAACCGTCTGCATTAAAGGACGTATCTGATTTGCCGATATCATTCAGACACGAGGCTTGCTTCGTCATATTACAGGGTATGCCGACGGGCAACCTGTGTTCAAAGCACCAGAATGTTATGATTTGAGAGCACCCCATGAACAGATGGACAGTTAAGATAAAGTTATCAATGTCAATCGCAATGATAATAATATCCTTCTTAATACTGACTTCATTTTTACTATCCCGTCTGACAGCCACCACGTCAGAATTACAGAATTTATATGAACGAGACTACCAGTCTGCCTCGATAATCGGTCGGGTCGATGGTCTGCTCACCCGTGTGGATATCAATATTCTGCGGATGATCGCCATCGGTGACCCGGCATCGATTGCCGGCTGGAAAAAACAAAACACCGAGAATTTTGACAAAGTTAACGAACTGTTAAATAAGCTTAGACCCACGATTGATGCCACAATGACGTCGTCCTTTAACGGATTAATATCATCGTATGTATTAATGCGTAAGGGGATGGAGCATCAGGTGCAGGCCGTTGAGTCTGGCGACATAAAAAAGGCCAGTGAAATCAACAGAAATGAAGTAAAAGCGTATGCAGATAAAACATTTGGTGCATTATCCTCTCTAAAAAAAACATCAGGACGAAGTTGCAGAAAATAAGGTCGTTGATCAGAAACATAAGGATTTCAAGACGCTCATTATTTCACTTCTCGCTGCCGGGGTTGTTGCGCTGATATCGGCTGTACTGGGAACGGTGATCCTGCGCAGTTTACTTCGACAGTTGGGCGGAGAGCCTCTGGCAGCAGCACAGGAGGTCAGGCTGATGGCAGGAGGCGACCTTTCCCATCCGATCCTTGTGAAGCAGCACGATCGTGTCAGCCTGCTGGCCCAGCTGAAAGATATGCAGTCATCCCTTTCCGGGCTGGTGACCAACGTGCGCAGCAATGCAGAAAGCCTGGCGACCGCCAGTACCCAGATATCTCAGGGCAACCAGGATCTCAGCCAGCGAACGGAAGAACAAGCCAGCTCGCTGCAGCAGACCTCTGCCACCATGGAACAACTGGGTTCCACCGTCAGCAATAACGCTGAAAACGCACATCAGGCCAGCCAGCTGGCTTCCGGTGCCTCAACGCTGGCAGTAGAGGGGGAGCTGATGGTCGGGCGCGTTATCTCCACCATGAAAGTTATCAATGACAGCTCGAAGAAAATTTCCGAAATCATCAATGTGATCGATGGCATCGCCTTTCAGACGAATATTCTGGCGCTGAATGCGGCGGTGGAAGCCGCACGGGCCGGCGAACAGGGTCGTGGATTCGCCGTTGTTGCCGCCGAAGTGCGCAGCCTGGCACAACGCAGCGCCAATGCCGCCAAAGAAATCAGCACATTAATTACCAACAGCGTCGGGCAGGTAGAGCAGGGCTGTCTGTTGGTGGATGAAACAGGTGCAACCATGACGCGGATTATGGAGGCGATCAATCAAGTGAAATATATCGTGTCTGAAATCAGTGCGGCGAGCCTGGAACAAAGCTCAGGGGTGAAACAGGTGGGACAAGCCATCACTCAGATCGACATGGTTACACAGCAAAACGCGGCTTTGGTGGAAGAAAGCGCCGCGGCCGCAGAAAACCTGAAAGAGCAGGCTGAGCAACTTGTCCAGGCTGTCGCCGTATTTCAGGTGAGGGCAACCGCCGTTTAGGCAGAAGATCTCTATATTGCCATCGCTGGAGGATCGCCAGGCCGTAGGAGCCAACCGAACTCCCTGGCATAGCATAATCTCACCCGCCGTGATGGCCTGAAAGCCGTTATAGCAGAACCTCATTACAAGTTTACCGGGGCTTTATCATCTCTATTTTCAGCAGGTTACTGGCAATACGATATGATTTTTTTACAGCAGAAAAGCGTAAACAATGCCCCAAAGGTATCTGGGAATGTGTGCGCAATTAACGTTAACGCCCCCCACCGACTGCGGAGGAGGGGAAAGCAACCCTGAGTCGGTTATTCTTCCATCCACACCGTCTGAGTATTGGTAAACTCGCGCAGGCCAAAATGAGACAGCTCACGACCAAAGCCGCTTTTCTTCACGCCACCAATCGGAACACGCGGATCGGAGAAACTCGGTGAGTTAATAAAGACACCGCCGGTTTCGATGCGTGACGCCAGTTTCTGCGCTACGGCAAGATCGCGGCTCCACATGCTGCCGCCGAGGCCGAACTCCGAGTCATTCGCCATCGCCACCGCATGTTCAGCATTGTCGGCCTGAATCAGCGAAGCCACCGGACCAAACAGTTCTTGTGCAAAACTGGTCATACCCGGCTTCACGTCACTAAGCACCGTCGGCGCATAATAGTTACCCTCGCCCGGCAGAACATGGCCGCCGAGCAGCAGGGTAGCCCCCTCTTTCAGCGTGGCCTGTACCTGAGAATCCAGCTCATCGCGCAGATCGTAACGCGCCATCGGGCCGATCCAGGTGCCGGATTCGCGCGGGTCGCCTATTTTCATCTCTTTGACGGCACTGACGAACTTATCCCGGAACGCGTCGAACACCGGCGCTTCAACAATGATGCGCTTCGCGGAAATACACAGCTGACCGTTATTCATAAAGCGGCCCGCAATCGCCCCTTTTACCGCAGCATCAATATCCGCATCAGCCAGCACGATAAAGGCATCAGAACCGCCCAGCTCCAGCACGCATTTTTTTATCGCTGCACCGGACAGGGCTGCAATCGCCGCACCGGCGCGCACGCTGCCGGTCACGGTCACGGCAGCAATACGCCGATCGTTAATCGCCTGCGCCACGCCGTCATTATCCGCATTCACCACCGCAAAAAGCCCTTCCGGCACGCCGACACGGGTCAGGATTTGCTGCAGCAACAGCGCACATCCCATCACATTCGGTGCCGGTTTCAACAGGTAGCTGTTACCGGCCAGCAGGATCGGTACCGCGCCGCGCAGCACCTGCCAGACGGGGAAGTTCCACGGCATCACCGACAGAACCGGACCCAGCGGCAGATAGTCGACAAAGGCTTTGTTACCCTCGACCAGGGTCGGCTCACGCTGAAGGAAAGCCGGGCCATGCCCAGCGTACCATTCGCACAGTCTGGCACTTTTCTCGACTTCGGCCAGCCCCTGATCGACAGGCTTGCCCATTTCACTGGTCATCATCTCCGCCAGCTCTCTCGCCTGCTGACGCAGGGCGTCCGCAACGTTGCACAGCAGCTGAACGCGATCGCTCATTGCGCTGTGACGCCAGTATTGAAATGCACCATTGGTTAACGCCAGCGCGCTGTCAACCTCGGCGATGGTTGCAAAAGGATAACGGGCAAACACCTCACCCGTGGCCGGATTGCGGGAAACCGCTACAGCAGAAGAAACGTTTTTCATCATTACCGCCTTATCAAAAACCAGAATAAGTGGGAAGCCAGCGTCTGTTGCGCCATGACTCAGCATAGCGCCGATCATAGCCTTGCGAATTATTCTTTTAAAATGAATAATAAAGAAGATTAACGTCTTAAAAAGAGAAAGATATGGATCTGACCCAGCTGGAAATATTTTGTGCGATTGCAGAACAGGGCAGCGTTACTGCGGCAGCGGAGAAGCTGCATCGGGTGCCATCTAATATCTCTACCCGCCTGAAACAGCTGGAGGAAGAACTTGGCTGCGCGCTGTTCCGGCGCGAAAAGCTGCGTCTGCATATCACCGACAGCGGCAGAACGTTTCTCGCTTACAGCCGGCGTATTCTGGCATTGTCTGAAGAGGCGAAGCAGAGCGTTTCTGGCCAGCGCCCCGACGGCGTTTTCACGCTGGGGGCGATTGAAAGCACCGCTGCCGTCAGGCTGCCACCGCTTATTGCGCGCTATCACCAGCGCTGGCCGCAGGTCGGGCTGGATCTTTCCACCGGGCCCTCGGGCGACATGATTGACGGCGTGCTGGCGGGCCGGTACAGCGCGGCCTTTGTTGACGGCCCTCCGAAGCATCCGCAGCTGGAAGGTATACCGGTTTTCGCCGAGGATCTGGTGCTGATCGGCGCGCTGAATCATCCGCCGGTTTACGATGCCTCCGGCATTTCCGGTTCTACCATTTATGCCTTTCGCGCCAACTGCTCCTACCGACGCCTGTTCGAAAACTGGTTTGCGCGCACCCATGCGGTTCCCGGAAAAATTTTCGAGATGGAGTCATATCACGGCATTCTTGCCTGCGTCAGCGCCGGTGCCGGACTGGCGCTGATACCGGCCAGCATGCTGGAAAGCATGCCCGGGCGGGACAGCGTTAACGCCTGGTCTCTCAGCGAAGGAATGGGGCAGATTGCCATCTGGCTGGTATGGCGCAAGGGCACGCGCTCTGCCAATTTACAGGCAATGAAAGCGCTGCTGACTGAAGATTGAGACAAAATCTTACCGGGTTAACCGGTTCAGCATAAACCGAAATAAAAAGGAACTTTTTACAGGCTAAATGCACTCAACCCCCGTTGAACGATAGTATCAAGAAAAATATTCTTTTTTTTCTGAAGGTTACTGTTGAAAAAGTGGTTGCTGAGATATCAGTCGGCCACTGGATATAAGTCCTCCTTAAAGGAATTCTACGGGATATAAAATGAAAAAAAGTACTGTTCTGGTAACAATGATGAGCGCCTTTTTCGGTACGGATTATGTCGCCGCGGCACAAATATCTCCTGACTTCTCCGCTGATAGCATAAGTGTTGCCACCTCGGCAGGTATACTGGGCGGAAAGTCAAAAGAGCTGGTTTATGACGCCAGCAACGCACGCAAAATTAGCCAGCTGGACTGGAAAATCAAGAACGTTGCGATTATAAAAGCTGATTTCTCCTGGGACGCTTATTCCTTCCTGACTCTGAATGCCCGTGGTTGGACGTCACTGGCTTCAGGATCAGGCCATATGGATGACTACGATTGGCAGAACAGTAACCAGTCAGACTGGACCGATCACTCTTCGCATCCGGGCACTGATGTCAATTATGCCAACGAATATGACCTGAACTTAAAAGGCTGGTTCCTGCAGGGCAGTGATTATAAGGTCGGAGCCGTTGCCGGTTATCAGGAAACGCGCTTTAGTTGGACTGCAACTGGGGGTTCTTACAGCTACAATAATGGCGCGTCGGTAGGTAACTTCCCAAATCAGAGACCCGGTATTGGTTACAGCCAACGCTTCTCCATGCCGTACATCGGACTGGTGGGTCAATATCGTATTAATGATTTCGAATTCAATGCACTGTTTAAATTCAGTGACTGGGTTCGGGCGCACGATAATGACGAACACTATATGCGTAGCCTGACGTTCCGTGAAAAGACCTCTGATTCCCGCTATTACGGTGCGTCCGTTGATGCCGGTTATTATGTGACCCGGAATGCCAAAGTGTTTGCCGAATTCAGCTACAGCAAATATGAAGAAGGCAAAGGCGGCACGCAGATTATCGATACCATCAGTGGTGACTCAGCATCACTTGACGGTGATGCAGCGGGCATTTCCAACAAAAACTATACTGCTACTGTTGGTGTGCAATATCGTTTCTGAGCGGCGATGACATAATAACCGTTTAAAGCGGCACAACGGGTCAATGCGTCTGCGTAAGATATCGCTCTGCTACAATAATTTTGTAGCAGAGCAGAGAATAAGGTTGACCAAAAGTACAGTGACACAAGCTACGCGGCGCCGAGGGCGCCGAAAGCCAACTGACTTCACAGGTAGCCAATATAGGGAGAGAGAAAGACCATTGAAGTATGTTGTAACTAATTAAAGAAAACGGCATATTTGATCCTTGTTCAGCATTTCCCGGCACGCCGAGCAAATCGTAAAAATATACTTATGGCGGTTTTTAGCATGCCTGCAGATAAACCGGTTAATCATCTTTATCCAGGAAAAACGTTTTCTCTGCATCGGCGGAAGCAGGTTGCTCATTTTTATTCCGTCATAACGTAATCAAGCGTGACGTCGTAACCTGAGAGGTGACAGATATCGCACCCAAGCATAAAATGAGAGGGGTCGTTCCTCAAAATACGCACAAAGATCAGATTTTACCGGGATATATAGTAGTGTGCCTCGTATAAGTCATGTGTAAAATTTCAACTTAAATCCTTATTCAATCCTTTTTTTGGCTTTTTTGTTAAGATTTATCCCATAAGTTGTAAATATGACTATCGCTCGGTGTATTTTTGACCATACTAAAATGTATGCCAAACGGACTTTAGCGAGACATTTTTTCGATTTAGTGTTTTTTCGCGATTCATTTGTCTGTAGACTGGTTCTGGTTGTAATAGTTATCAATTTTAAATCAACTCAAGGTTACGGATTCCGTTATGAGCGAAACGCTGAAAGTATTAAATAACATTCGCACCCTTCGCGCCCAGGCGCGTGAAGTGTCTTTGTCTGAACTGGAAGAGATGCTCGAAAAACTGGAAGCAGTAGTGAACGAAAGACGTGATGCAGAAGCCGCTATCGCTTCTGAGATAAAAGAGAAAGAAGAGAAACTGGCTAAATATCGTCAGATGCTTCTGGAAGACGGTATCGATTTAAGCGAACTGACTTCAGCAGAAAACACATCGGGTAAGCCTCGTGCCAAGCGTGCTCCACGCCCTGCCAAATATGAATATACTGATGAAAACGGTGAACAGAAATCATGGACCGGTCAGGGCCGAACTCCTGCAGTAATTAAGCAGGCTCTGGATGCCGGCAAAAAACTTGAAGATTTTTTAATCAAGTAAATGGCGGCTGGCCACGTCATCCAGCGTGGCCACATGTTATTCCACTATACTCTTTACCCCGACAATGTATGCAAGAAAGCAAATCCTGTCAAAGTCTGTGGTGATCCACACGTCCAATTTCGGATAAGAATTTTCAAAAAAAACAATCCGTTGATTATCAAATGTATTTAATACATCCATTTCTTATCGCCAACAGGGCAAGTTCTCGCCAGGAATGTGGCCGCATTTTTTCGATACAGGGAAAAATATAAAGGTTAAGATCTGTCTTATCACCTTACCGCCTGTGTAATAACCCGACGTCAGTCGCCCTTTGTCACAACTTTTTGCACGATGAGAGAGAAGAAACGGACAGCCATTCATCCCGAAAAAAGGATAAATAATCGTTTCCCAGCCTCAGCAATATGATAAAAAACACCGACACCTTATGCAGTAAATGCAAATAACCAGATGAATTCACCCCTTATCAGGCTTGATATTTTTCGTCAGTACTCTAAACCTGCTGACAATAAAGGGATCCTGTAATGCACGCGACTTTTCGCCTGACGACCATAGCCGGAGTCATGGCACTATTCACCGGGATCTCCGTGGCCTGTAACCATCCCGTATAATGGTGCCATTCACATAGCTTACTGATAATGCCGCACAGGAGATCGCTATACGTCAATCCCCTTTTACTGAACACCGGCTCATTGCCATCCTGAAGCCTGTGAGGCTGGCAGAACGGTGAAAGATGTCTGTCATGAAGCCGGGATTTCAGAGGGCAGCGGCTACAACTGGAAAGCCAAATAGGGCGGTATGAAAACCTGCGAGGTAAAGAAGCTCTAAGACCTGGAAGATGAGAATCGCCGTCTGAAACAGATGTTCGCGGATTTGAGCCTTGAGAACCGGGCGCTGAGAGACGTGTCCGAAAGAAAACGCTAAAAGTTGCCATACAGCGGGAAATGGCTGCATACCGGGTCCAGGCTTTTGATCTGAGCATGGGGCAGGCCTGTCGGTCATAGCGCTGAGCAGGACTGTTTATCACTACCTGCCAGACAGGCTCTGCGACGACATGGACACAGCTGAGATCACAAACATGTAAAGCTGATTGATTGACTGCCTGCTGAAACGGAATTGTCGAGGTAAAGGAAAACAGCGCCTGCCGGGACCCTGTAAACAATTCTGTGTAACTGCCACCGTATTAAANGTGATCGCTCAGGCGGTCACCGAACTCGATAATAAAACGGCTTATGGCCAGCCGCCAGTTCTGGATCGGCATATTCCATTTTTTTGACGCATCCTNGATCGCCAGATAAATCACTTTCCGCACCGAGTCGTCTGTCGGGAATACCTTTCGTTTTTTAATAGCTGCACGGATAACGCTGTTCAGCGACTCAATGGCATTCGTGGTGTAGATTGCTTTGCGGATATCGGCCGGATAGCCGAAGAACGTATTGATATTTTCCCAGTGCGCGCGCCAGCTCTTACTGATTTGCGGGTATTTCTCGTCCCAGATGCCNGCAAACTTATCCAGCGCCATCAGCGCCGCCTCTTCTGTCGGAGCCTGATACACCNTTTTCAGCCCGCCGGTGACGGCTTTGTAGTCCTTCCACGACACGTATTTCAGGCTGTTGCGCACCATATGAATAATACACAGCTGGATATTTGTCTGAGGATAAACGCTGTTTATCGCATCCGGGAAGCCCTTCAGTCCGTCCACACAGGCAATCAGGATGTCCTGAAGGCCCCGNTTTTTAAGCTCTGTCAGCACGCTGAGCCAGAACTTCGCGCCTTCGTTTTCTGCCAGCCACATGCCCAACAGCTCTTTCTGGCCTTCGGTATTAATGCCCAGAGCAAGGAAGACGGCTTTGTTAATCACGCTGCCACCGTGACGAACCTTGACCACAATACAGTCAAGATAAACGATGGGATACAGCGCATCCAGAGGCCGGGTTTGCCACTCTGCGACCTGCTCTTTGACCGCGTCGGTGACTTTGGATATCAGCGTGGGCGACACGTCAGCATCGTACATTTCCCTGAACGTGGCGGCGACGATTTCCCGCGTGGTCATTCCTTTGGCGTACAGAGATAAAATCTGGCTGTCCATCTGCGTGATACGCGTCTGGCTTTTCTTTATCAACTGAGGCTGANAGGTGTTTTCACGGTCACGGGGCGTGCTGAGTTCAATCTCGCCGTCGTCGCACAGCACCGTTTTTGATGAGTAGCCGTTTCGGGTATTCGAGCCTGCTTTGGGAGCATTTTTCTCGTGCCCGGGGTGCTCTGTCAGTTCAGCATTCAGTGCTGTTTCGACGGTTAGTTTCGTCAGCATGCGGGAAAACGCATTGAGNTCGGCTTCGGTTTTAAGGCCTTTAGCCAGTTCAGCCGCAAGGGCCTTGAGTTTCTTTTCGTCCATAATGTGCCTGTNTCCGTTGTTGGAATGAACATATCAAAAACAGGCAGATACACAATTTAAATTACAGGCTCGCGCCTGCCGGCACGTAATCCCGCTCCGCTCGCTACCCCCGAAGCGCCAAATCAGTGCGGGTCGATAGATTTTATGCATCACTGACCTGGGGATGACGTTTCAGACATTCAACGTGGTGGATGCTCTGGCGATAGACATTGATCTGAATGGGTGCTCAGGTGGATTTGATCCTATATATTCAGACGCTTTTTCTCTCTTGCCGGTGCGCGATAATTTCCTGCGTATCTATTCTCGTGGCGAGCATTATCACCAGCGCGCTGTGCGAGTAATGTACGTTGTAATCGCTGAACGCCATCACCAGATTCTGCACCGCCATCCTGCACCGTCTCTTTATCATCACCACCGGTAATCGCTGTCCGTTCACCCGGTCACAGCAGTCCTGCGCGAACGTCACGCGCAGTTTTTCTCCGTTATCACCGCGGAACGCAAAGCTGTCTGAACACCAACGGATCCTGAGTCTCAGTTGCTCACGAGACACGCCAATACTTCTGCAGATGTCGGCCGCCAGCAACAAGGGCACATGTGACTCTCCTATTTTTTCGATGGAGAGTCACATGAGTACTCAATTACAGGTCAACAACCCTGGCATGCTGGTTGTTATCAGCACTACTTTTACTACATCAGCCAGGTGACAGGGTAATGACGCGGGGTATCGTCATTCTTGCCGCCAGGCGTGAGAAATAATTTCTGACCGAAGAGAGTGAATTTATCCACAGAAGTCGTGGGTAATACGGTGAGTAACTCCATTTAACGTGCTGAATAAATCCAGATAGTAAATTTAAGCTATTGATTTATAGTCTATTTTTTAGTCTCTCGCGTTAACTTCATTCATCACGCGCTTGCAGGCTGTTTTATCGCCGATAATCTTATACCAACCCGCAAGCTTTCTGACATCCGTCAGCGGAACCTTTTCTGTACGATCGTAAGTGGCCAGACAGTCCCGATATTGCTCCATAATGGCTATGCAACGGCGTGCCCACTCACCTTCCAGCTCGGAACCGGCCGCTGCACGTGGTCGGCGCGGGAATTTGGGGCGCAGTGGTTTACTGGCTTCCGGCGTGGATTCATCGACATAAGAGAACCTGATCGACACGACAGTACGGCCTTTTTTGACGGGGTGCCATATCACTGAGATATCGGTATTGGCATTAATTCGCGCGAGTGTAGGTTCCAGTAATTTCTGCCTGAAATCACGATAATCCTCATATTTTCCTTGTAATCCTGCTTTCTCCCGCATCCAGTCGAGTGCCAGTGTCACTTCTATCGCTTCACTGATTTTACGTCCATAGAGATTTTTAGCTTTGATCAACCAGCCATACAGACGCACAGAAAATGGCGTATCGAGCTTCGCAATATTAGTGAAATTGAGCTTGGTAAACGACTCTTTCAACTCATAAAGATAGGGTGCAACGTCCTGTCCAAAGCGCAGTATAACGGCGCTCTGCTCATCACTGCTGACGTACTCAAGACGAGAAAACCATGACAGTTGCACGGTACGTGTCTTACCACTCTTACGATCGGGTTGGTAGATGGTTACCGGTTTTTTCATGAGGCTTTCGGCAGCTTCACGCAGCTGGCGGTGGCAACTGGTAGGATTCAAACCGTATATTCGCTGATAATCATGAGGAAACAGGCGGTAGAGCGCATCCGGCTGCGGTTTCCTGCTGTCTATCTGTGCCAGAGCAAGGTTCAGCAAACGCATTTCATCCAGCGTCACGCTGTAAGCCCCCTCGAGGAGGTCATTACCTTGCACTACTGTCAGTTTGTTCAGCTCCATGTAACTGGATCC
>NC_017391.1 GCF_000026985.1 Erwinia pyrifoliae DSM 12163 | reverse complement strand
CATTCACTCCATTGACAATTAATTAAATAGCCATTTTTTATAATAGAATTTTCGGAAGTTATCTATCTTTTATCCATTCCTACTCCAATGTTTCGAGTGCTAAAGCTCGTTTTCAAGGTACTGACGCAGATCAATGGCATTCAACCGTTCGGCCATCGCCGCAGCAGAGCTGCGGTTAAAGATAAATTTACCATAACACCCGTTGCCCGCACCGCCTGAGACGCACTCAGAGCCCTTTGAAAGCCGTAAGCCGTAAAAAACCTTAGTCTTCCTGGAGAAAATTCGTCAGAAACGCCCTCAGGCGCTTTTGCCTGTATGCATGGTTATGCAGCAGAATGCCTGACTGACGTTTTCATCCCGAATCTCACCCGTAATCGGAATAAGTGCGCATGAACAAGCAGGAAACCACCACCCTGAACATGGCGAAGTTTATCCGGGGACAGACGCTGCTGCTGCTCGAAAAGCTCGACGTACTCGATCTCGATGACGAAGCGGCAGACTGTGAAAAGCTGCACGAACAGGCCGAAGCGCTGTATCAAAAGCTGAGCGGACGGCTTTCGGAAAAAGAAACGGTGAACGGGAACGGATTTTAATCCGGTTCCGTGAAGTGTTGGCAGGGTGTCGGGGCGCAGCCCTGACGAAGGGTCTGGAGTGCCGGCGGTACTCCAAAAACACATCTTATCCTGCCGTTTTGTCGCCGGCACTAAGTGGCGGTAATGACAAAACATACCCTGTCCGGCTTTTGAACNTGACTGGTTGCGGGCGCTGCGCCGAACCAGTCACGGAGCACTAGCGGGGTGTATAATGGCTTAAATATATATGTCGTCACGGTGTTGGGGGATCAGGAAAGTGCTTCATGTGGCAGGCGTGATATGTGGCTCAGGAGTGACCCGGTACTATGTCAGGGCAGATGACATGACGCCTCCTCGTTCATTCGCTCACTTCGTTCGGTCATGAAGCTGCGGCGGGCGTTGCGGTTTAAGGTAACAGTGGTCATGCAGGGGTGGCTGGGCAAAGAGAAAGACCAGAGCAAAGGGCGCGGGGAACCCGTTTTTCCATAGGCTCCGCCCCCCCTGACAAGCATCACAAAAAAGGACGCTCAAATCAGTGGTGGCGAAACCCGACAGGACTATAAAGATCATCACCGTTTCCGGTGAATCGCTCCCTCTTGCGCTCTCCTGTTCCTGCCCTGCGGTTTACCGGTGTCTCTCCGCTGTTAAAGGCCGCGTATTCTCATACCACGCCTGACACTCGGTTCCGTTTAGGCAGTTCGCTCCAAGCTGGGCTGTGTGCAAGAACCCCCCGTTCAGCCCGACCGCTGCGCCTGTTCCGGTAACTATCGTCTTGAGTCCAACCCGGTACAGATGCGAAAAAACGCCACTGGCAGCAGCCATTGGTAACTGGGGGTTAGTGGATTTAGATATTCTGAGACTTGAAGTGGATGCCTGACTGCGGCTACACTGAAAGGACAGTTTTGGTATCTGCGCTCCACTAAAGCCAGTTACCTGGGTAAGAAAATCTTTCTGGATTGCCTTACCTTCAAAAAGCCACCTGCCAGGGTGGCTTTTTGTTTACTACGCAAAAGATACGCGCAAGAAAAAAAAGGATCTCAAGTAAGATCATCTAAAGATCGTAAAAAACAAGGCATTTGATACTACACCATTACCTTCTGTATGTTGTGGGGCATATCGAAAAGGAATCAGATGAGATGAAAGTAGCTTCTTTTTTTGGTATTTATAATAACCTGCCATTCTTGGCGCGCTATCAATCTTACTAAATATTGAGTTTATATATAACTTACTATCTAAAAAATGAAATAACAAAAGAACTAGCAGGATATATAATCGGAAGGTTTATTTTTTTTCTAGCTGTTATGCTTATAACGTCTATATTCTCATACAAGATATACAATAAGAAATAATTAATTTCGCGGACATTAACTGTCCGCATAACTAATCAAATCCCACCAAAAAAATAATCACACATATTATTAAAACCCTGCTCTACTCCTTCCTGAAAGAAGACAAGCATCTTCAAAAAGGATTTTATTTTTTTCTTTCGATTGCAAAATACAACAAATCAATATTACCAGCTCGCCTTAGCTTTGAGTATAAGTTTATATTTCTGTTTTTTAAATTTCTCGATGTATAAATTGCTCTAGCAGATTCAGCTCCAACAAGAAGAGTTATACCTATGGCTCCCCCCAGCCATCACTGATCCTATCAGGCTAGTTGAAACTGCCCTCCCTAAACTAATGCCTGTTATCTCCGAGAAGGAAATCTTCCCCTAATAATTCACCTGAAAAACTTCAGGCCAGCATCTTTTACTCTATTAATATCAACGTTAGCAATGAAATCATTTACAACTTATTTTTACTATTTTTTCAATAGTTCCTCTAAAAGATACCCCACTTTTTATTAATAGTGCAATTCTGTAGTGATCATCTTCATTGAGGTGTCGATTGTCGGTATCGATGAATTCATAGCCAAGATAATAGAGACTAACTGATAGGTCGATAGCTCCATTTGCGGCATAAAGTACAAAACCGTCGTCATCTATTCCCATCGAGCGCAACATTCTTTTAGCCAAACTTTTTGCATTATCCAAATT
>NC_017390.1:1276751-1276985 GCF_000026985.1 Erwinia pyrifoliae DSM 12163 | reverse complement strand
GTCGGCGGGCTGATTGCCGCCGCCGGTGCCGTGGCCGCCGGTGCGCTGTTTGTCGCCGGGCTGGCCTCGGCCTGTCTCGGCGTTGGCGTGCTGCTGATGGGTGCCAGCCTGGCGGTGGGTTATCTCACCGGGGAGGCGGCCACGGCGGCGCGCGACGGCATGGCCGCCGCCGGGGCAGCCAGCCTGTCCGCTTCGGGGCAGATACTGACCGGCTCGCCGGACGTGTTTATCAAC
>NC_017389.1 GCF_000026985.1 Erwinia pyrifoliae DSM 12163 | reverse complement strand
CCCCCAGTTACCAATGGCTGCTGCCAGTGGCGTTTTTTCGCATCTGTACCGGGTTGGACTCAAGACGATAGTTACCGGAACAGGCGCAGCGGTCGGGCTGAACGGGGGGTTCTTGCACACAGCCCAGCTTGGAGCGAACTGCCTAAACGGAACCGAGTGTCAGGCGTGGTATGAGAATACGCGGCCTTTAACAGCGGAGAGACACCGGTAAACCGCAGGGCAGGAACAGGAGAGCGCAAGAGGGAGCGATTCACCGGAAACGGTGATGATCTTTATAGTCCTGTCGGGTTTCGCCACCACTGATTTGAGCGTCCTTTTTTGTGATGCTTGTCAGGGGGGCGGAGCCTATGGAAAAACGGGTNCCCCGCGCCCTTTGCTCTGGCCCTTCTCTTCGCAGCCTCTGTCCGTTATGACCGCTACCGCTTTAAACCCGCAACGCCCGCCGCAGCTTCATGACCGAACGNAGTGAGCGAATGAACGAGGAGGCGTCATATCACCTGAGCCTGCATATTCCCCTGTCACTCCGAATCCGCCTTTTTCACCACCACATGAAGCACTTCCATGAAACAGAACGCCGTGGCAACATACTAAGCCAGTATACACTCCGCTAGCGCTACGTGACTGGTTCAGGGCTGCGCCCCGAAACCCCCTAAAACGGCACTGACGCGCCTGCGGCTTGTCGAACACCGCGCCAACCGGGAAACAATTTCCCGCCCGTCACGGCGTTATCAGGAGGTAACATTGGCAGACAAACGCAGCAAAATGCTCACGATGTGGGTAACGGAAGACGAGCACCGGCGTCTGCTGGAGCGCTGCGAGGGTAAACAGCTCGCGGCCTGGATGCGGCAGACGTGCCTGGACGAGAAGCCGGCCAAGGCCGGCAAACTTCCTTCGATATCGCCAGCGCTGCTTCGTCAGCTCGCCGGCATGGGTAACAACCTCAACCAGATTGCCCGGCAGGTTAACGCCGGTGGCTGTACCGGCCACGATCGCGTGCAGGTCGTGGCCGCGCTGACGGCCATTGATGCCGGACTCGAGCGGCTCCGGCATGCCGTACTTGAAAAGGGGGCTGCGGATGATCGTTAAATTTCATCCCAGGGGGCGTGGCGGCGGCTCGGGTCCGGTGGATTATCTGCTGGGCAAAGACCGTCAGCGCGACGGCGCCAGCGTGCTGCAGGGGAAGCCGGAGGAAGTGCTGGAGCTTATCGACGCCTCGGCCTACGCCAAAAAATACACCTCCGGGGTGCTGTCCTTTGCCGAAAAGGACTTAGCCCCAGGCCAGCGTGAAAAGCTGATGGCGAGCTTTGAGCGTGTTCTGATGCCCGGACTCGATAAAGACCAGTACAGCGTGCTGTGGGTTGAGCACCAGGACAAGGGGCGGCTGGAGCTGAATTTCCTGATCCCGAACACGGAGCTGCTGACCGGCAGACGGCTCCAGCCGTATTACGACCGCGCCGACCGCCCGCGCATTGATGCCTGGCAGACAGTGGTTAACGGCAGGCTGGGGCTGCACGACCCGAACGCGCCGGAGAACCGGCGGGCGCTGGTCACACCGTCCGCGCTGCCAAAAGCAAAGCTGGAGGCAGCAGAAACGATTACACGCGGCCTGCTTGCCATTGCCTCATCCGGGGAGCTGAAAACGCGCCAGGACGTCACAGAGGCGCTGGAAAGCGCGGGTTTTGATGTGGTGCGCACCACGAAAAGCAGCATCAGCATTGCCGACCCGGACGGGGGGCGAAACATCCGACTGAAGGGAGCCATCTATGAGCAGTCTTTTAACGCTGGCGAAGGACTTAGAGCAGAAATCGAAAGTGCAGCAGCAGAATACCGGCGAGATGCTGAAAGCCGCATTCAGCGAGCACGAGAAGTCTGTAAAAGCGGAACTGAACGAAAGCGAGAAGAGAATCAGCGCCGCCATTCTCGACCACGACCGGCAGCTGTCCTCAGCCATGAGCCAGCGCACGAAAGGCATGGTACGCATGGTCAGCCAGACGTGGCTGATCATCGTCCTGGTTTCCGTCCTGTTGATCGCCTCGAGCGCGGGCATTCTGTGGTGGCAGGGGCAGCAGATACTCGACAATTACATGAGCATCCGGGAACAGAAGGACGCGCTGGAGAAGCTGAACGCGCGGACATGGGGCGTGAGATATCAGGAAGACAACCAGGGGCGTTTTCTGGTGCTGCCGGAAGGCGTGAAAGCGGACACGAACTGGACGTTCGACAGCGGCAGGAAGAACGGCATCAGACTGGTACGGGAGTAGAGCAGCATGACGGAGCTGGAAAAACAGTTGCTGAGCGCATTAGAGCAGCTACAGCAGGACTACTCGAAAAGGCTGGACGAGTGGGAGAACGCCTTCGCGGAATGGCGGACGATGTCTGGTCTTATGCAACGGGAGAACGCGGCGCTGAGCGAGCGCGTCACGGGTTTGAGCAGGCAGGTGCAGAGTTTGAGCGAGCAGCTGCGCCGGTTGTCGTGAAGCTGAACGGGATTGAGGCGCACCGACAGCAGGAACGGGCGATTCAGCAGCAGAAAGAGCTGGAGCTGGAACGCTCACAGCGACAGCGGACGTATGATGGTCCGTCGCTGTGATAAAGCGGGAAAACGGGGATTTCATCGGGCGTCCGTGCTGAAAGCCTGAGCCATTCACTCGGCTGCATGGCTATGCAGTCGCGGGAAATTTATCAGGCGCGGACTGGGCGGTTTACCGGGCGGTTTGCTGCCGGTTTTACCCGACCGGGACCGTGATCGTGCAGAATCCGTCCGGGGCGGTGCACGCAAGGGATGTTATGGTAAATTTGATAATCGGGTGTTGCATCCACTATGCTGCCATTCTTTTCCGGATGAGGAGCGTGAAGTGAAAAAATGTATATTGTTGTGTGTGCTGATGGCGCTGTCAGGCATGAGTCATGCAACTATTGGAGATAAAAAAACGTATACCGGGCCGGATTGTTCAAAAGATGCTGATGGGCGGATATTTGGTGGGCTATGGGATAGTTTTTTACCTAATACGTCAAAGTATAAGAAGTATGTCGATATTCTTGCCAAGAAAGATACAGTTTTAAAAGTAACTCGTCTTTCTTCTGAAAAAATAAGTAAAAAAGAAGCAGAACGTCTGATGTATAGACGTGCAAAAAGAGACGGAATAAAAGAAGAAGAAGTTAAAGATCGTGGAATAATAGATCAATACCTGGGTGAGGATTTATATAGGCAGTATTATCTTGTTGAATCAAATAAAGATTTTAAAGCAATCGCCGAGTTTTATTCATCTTATCTTGCCGGTGATTATCCAGTTGGCTCTAAAAAAAGGAGAGTCCTGTGGTAATGATATTGAAAATGTATATATCATATCCGATTCGATATACGGTCATACGGAAGACTTTGCTACGCGATAAGGGTAAAGGGGCGTTGCCCCTATTATTTAAATATGCAGAGCTTTTTTTAATATCACTCAATGCTTTCTCCCGTCGCGGCCTTCCGTTATAGCCTCCATTCACGCGGTAGGTTATTGCCATAAAATTATCATCGTCAGCGAGTCTATTTAACCCTCTTGACTGCCAGAATGCGCAAGCACTTCTGACGGCTAGAGAATAATCTTCTGCAACTCTTTCAGGATGATTCACTAAATCCTCATGAAATTTATCACCATATTTCTGATAATTTTCCCGTCCTGTAAGATGGAGTAGTCCCCTGCCGATATATTTTGGACCATCCCCTGGAAAATGATTTCCTACATTTCGCCCCGCTCTTGTGTCTGGCTCATACTCTTTACCACCGTGGGCGGGGTTTTCTGTCATGTATAGAAAGTCCTGAGTTTCGACACAGGACTGTGCCAGAAAATGCGCCACCCGCAGTTTTGTATTGATGTCATAAACTGGAAACCAGAGGTTCATAGCCTTCGCCAGTCCTGTTATGTTGGCTTCCTGGGCATCATGTCTTTTGCGATTTTTTTTGTAGGGCTGCGCAATACGGTGAAGCAGCTCCGGTGTGATGTTTACAGCCATCTTTCCTTTCTCCGGTCAGATTTCACGGTTTTCCTTAATATTCCATCCGGTCAGCGATTCCGACCCTTTTCCGCCGCTGGCGGTTTGTTCCTTGTAGGAAAGACGAACTGATGCTGCTTGAAAGCCGTATCGCATGGCAATTTCTTCGCCTCCGTTCACGCCGCTGTAGGTCACGCGTGTGACAAGCACGTCTTCAAGGGTAATCAGGCTGTATTCCATCTGGCTACCGCCCGCTTTGCACACTGATACTTCCATCCTGTCTAGATGTTTACCGCTGGCACAGTATTTCAACAGAGCCGTCGTGGCCTTATCCTTAAATGCAACGACTGTAAGATCCTTAAAGGTGACCTTCCCGGCTCCATTGCCTCCCCCTGTATGTGCAAGGGCTGGCTGAGATACATCCCATTCAAAAGACAGTATGTCCGTCCATCCCTTGTGAGCCGCATCCTGAGATTCACCAGTGATGCCACTGACGCGCATGAAATGGCTTGTGGTCATGAACGATTTCCCTTTTTTGTGCTGGATGTATGTTGTCGGAGTAAGTGGCTGATAAATACATGAGTTTGTGCGGTTATAATAACAAAAAGACAAAGAAATCCTAATTCTCCATGATGGGGATACCAAGCAATGGGGACCGGAGCGACCAGCGATAGCCCGGAAGGCTGTGGCCGCGCAGAGGACGATTGATGCCGGGCGCTGTAGCGGATATGCAGAGTAAAAGTATATATCTATGAGATTTAAAAGGATCTTCTTGAGATCCTCTTTATCCGAGCGTAATCTCCTATCCAGTGATCGAAAAAGCCACCCGTTAAGGTGGCCTTTTCGACGGGGCAGTTGAGCGACAACTCTTCTGAACCGAGGTAACTGGGTGTACAAGACCGCAATTACCAAACTGTTCTTCCAGTGTAGCCGCAGTCAGGCCACCACTTCAAGACTTCTGTAAAATCCTTCTTGTACA
>NC_017388.1 GCF_000026985.1 Erwinia pyrifoliae DSM 12163 | reverse complement strand
GCATAGTGGACACCCTGTCTGTTTATCAAATTTACCATAACACCCGTTGCCCGCACCGCCTGAGACGCACTCAGAGCCCTTTGAAGCCGTAAGCCGTAAAAAACCTTGTCTTCCTGGAGAAAATTCGTCAGAAACGCCCTCAGGCGCTTTTGCCTGTATGCATGGTTATGCAGCAGAATGCCTGACTGACGTTTTCATCCCGAATCTCACCCGTAATCGGAATAAGTGCGCATGAACAAGCAGGAAACCACCACCCTGAACATGGCGAAGTTTATCCGGGGACAGACGCTGCTGCTGCTCGAAAAGCTCGACGTACTCGATCTCGATGACGAAGCGGCAGACTGTGAAAAGCTGCACGAACAGGCCGAAGCGCTGTATCAAAAGCTGAGCGGACGGCTTTCGGAAAAAGAAACGGTGAACGGGAACGGATTTTAATCCGGTTCCGTGAAGTGTTGGCAGGGTGTCGGGGCGCAGCCCTGACGAAGGGTCTGGAGTGCCGGCGGTACTCCAAAAACACATCTTATCCTGCCGTTTTGTCGCCGGCACTAAGTGGCGGTAATGACAAAACATACCCTGTCCGGCTTTTGAACCTGACTGGTTGCGGGCGCTGCGCCGAACCAGTCACGGAGCACTAGCGGGGTGTATAATGGCTTAAATATATATGTCGTCACGGTGTTGGGGATCAGGAAAGTGCTTCATGTGGCAGGCGTGATATGTGGCTCAGGAGTGACCCGGTACTATGTCAGGGCAGATGACATGACGCCTCCTCGCTCATTCGCTCACTCCGTTCGGTCATGAGACTGCGGCGGGCGTTGCGATCTAACTGAGGCAGATAGATTTTTCTGGCTACATATGTACAAAAGCCCCGTGACAGAATCACAGGGCTTAGGTACTCTAATTCGCGCAGATGACTGCTCGGATTCAGAAGTCGCGATCTAATCCTAGCAGGGCTGGCTAGCCGTGTCACTACCAGCTTAATACCATTCAACGACATTAAAATCACATCTGCACCCTTGAAGCTCAGGTCTACGCCCCGGACTCCGGCAGGATAAACAGGCAAACGGTGGGAAGGTGAAAAACCTAACCAGCTCGGGAAAGAAGCTGGCTCTGCCCCGTCTCGCAGTACGCAACTAGCACCTGATAAATGAGCAACAAGGCAGCATTCGTGGTGAAGCGTGATCGCCAAGTTCCGGCGCAACACCCACAAAATAAGAACTCAAACGAACGGCCTGACGCTGGTCGCTCCGCTCCCCGTTTTCTGGTGTACCCACCACGGGGGCATTAGGCTTTTTTTACCTTTTTGTTATCATGCCCGCACGACGTCATGTGCAGGGTGACGCCACTCAACCCGGAACAAGGATAATATTCATGGCGACAAACCAGTTCATGCGCGTCAGAGGGATCACCGGCGAATCGCAGGATGCATCTCACAAGGGATGGACGGACATACTTTCCGTTGAATGGGGCGCGTCACAGCCAGCCAGTGCGCATACGGCCGGCGGTGCAGGCGCAGGAAAGGTCAGCTTTAAGGATCTTACCGTTATTGCATTTACAGACAGCGCAACGCCAGCCCTGCTGAAATACTGTGCTAACGGTAAGCACCTTAGCAGATTGGAAATATCAGTCTGTAAGGCGGGCGGCTCACAAATGGAATACAACCTGATTACCCTTGAGGATGTGCTGATTACCCGTGTGAGTTACAGCGGCGTCAGCGGAAGCCAGGAGATTGCGATGCGATACGGATTTCAGGCGGCATCAGTTCGTCTGTCCTACAGGGAGCAAACCGCCAGCGGCGGAAAAGGACCGGAATCGCTAACCGGATGGAACATCAAAGAGAACCGCGAAATCTGAAAAGGAAATCTGCATGTCCGTAAATGTCACCTATGAACTGCTGAAACGTATTGCTAAGCCCTACATATCCAACCACCAGAGACGCGATATTCAGGACGCCAACTTCAGGGCGCTGGCTCCGGCCATGAACTTATGGTTCCCGCATTACGACATCACAACAAAGCTCCGGGTGGCGCATTTTCTGGCACAGTCCTGTGTTGAAACGCAGGACTTCCTGTACATGACAGAAAACCCTGCACATGGCGGCAAAGAATACGAACCCGATACAAGAGCAGGGCACCTTGTCGGTAACCATAAACCGGGGGATGGCCCAAAATATATTGGCAGAGGGTTGCTGCATCTTACTGGACGGGAAAATTATCAAAAATACGGTGAGATGTTCAATGAGGACTTATTAAATCACCCAGAAAAAGTTGCTCAAGATTATTCACTTGCCGTAAGGACTGCGTGTGCATACTGGAAATTAAAAAATTTAAATGACTTGGCAGATGCAGATAAATTTTCGAGAATTACTTATCTGGTTAATGGTGGATATAACGGCAGTACAAGAAGAGAGCAAGCACTGAAGGAAATTAAACGTGCGCTTGGTATATAGAAAAAGCCAACAATCTAAGTTATGGAAGTTGGCTTCTTTCAAAAAAATTAGTTATCAGTGCGTAGAAAAATCAAAAGTGTGCCCATCAATAGCATCAGAGATGACATAGATGCGTTCCAAGTCATTACCACAAGATTGACCCTTCCTAGACCCAGCAGGGTATTTCCCAGGAAGGGAAGCTGAGTAAAACTCAGCGATTAATTTAAAATTATCCTTTGACTCAACAAGGTAATACTGCCTATACAAATCCTCCCCCAGGTATTGATCTACAATGCCTCTATTTTTTATTTCAGCTTCTTTTATTCCATCTCTTTTTGCTCGACGATACATTAGGCGCTCAGCTTCTTTTTTACTTATCTTTTCAGAGGAAAGACGAGTTATTTTCAGACTATCTGAACCATCAGAAAGCATAAAATCATAGTATTTTTTGTACTTTATTTTATCAGAACTAAAAGTAGCCCATAGGCCACTAAATATTGGCCCGTCCGCATCTTTGGAACAGTCAGGACCGGTATACACAGCTTCTGCTTTTCCCGCCGCATGACATCCCACCGACAGCGCCAGCAACACACTTAACAGCAACCCTTTCTTCACGTTATCGCTCCTTTAACCGGAAACAGGCCA